>LOER01000035.1 GCA_001515945.1 Desulfitibacter sp. BRH_c19 | reverse complement strand
ATAAGTGCTGAAAGCATCTAAGCACGAAGCCCCCCTCAAGATAAGATTTCCCACTGGGTAACCAGGTAAGACACCTGAGAGAACATCAGGTAGATAGGCCGGAGGTGTAAGGGCAGTAATGTCTGTAGCCGACCGGTACTAATAAGTCGAGGGCTTGATCTAAAAAACAGAAGTCGGAGGTCAGAAATCAGAGGTTAGATTTAGAAGCAATTGGTAAACCAATTGTAACAACAATCGGACTTCGGACATCTGACATCAGACATCTAGCCTTGCAGGTAGAATACGCTGTGTAGTTTTCAGAGAATAACGCAAGTTTTAAAATTCTAAGGAATTTTTAAAACTGCTAAAAAACTCTATAGATTTTCGGTGGCGATGGCGGAGGGGTAACACCCGTTCCCATACCGAACACGGAAGTAAAGTCCTCCAGCGCCGATGGTACTAGGTTTTCCTGGGAGAGTAGGTCGTTGCCGAATTAATTTTTAAAAGCGAAGCTTAAATCTTAAATGATTTAGGCTTTACCATATTCCCTGGTAGCTCAATGGTAGAGCACTCGGCTGTTAACCGAGTTGTTGCTGGTTCGAGTCCAGCCCGGGGAGCCATTTGAATTTTAACTAGCCGTCTGAGCTAGTTTTTTGATTCTATAGAAGAATAAGGGGGACATGCCATTCAAGAAATTCCATAGTCGCACTATTTAGTGATTTATCTTGCAAAAGTTAAACTTAACATGTTATATTAATAAAAGAGTAAAATATAAATAAATAACTATACAACAATTTAAAGGAGTGCTATAATAGTGCTTTAATGTAATAAAATAGAAGGAATTTTTGTATAATATAATTGGCATTTAATGAAAAAATAGCTATTGCCATTTAAACAAACATCAGTAGTATTATTTAAAATATATTTCTACTTTTATGCACAGATTGAAAATTACTTGATAGTAATACCAAGGTTTTTCTTTTAAGGAGGTGTAAGTGTAGTTATATAGCAGTAAGTTTTTAAAGGAAATGATTTTAAAAGGAGGAGTTTGAAGGTGAGGAGAAAGTCTAGTATTTTGCTTGTTAGCCTATTGGTAGTTTTATTAATGTTTAGTGTTTTTGGTTGTGGTGGGGGGACTAGTGAAAACGGTGAAGAAAGTGGACCAACTATAATTGTTTCTTCAAAAACATTTACTGAAAGTATATTCCTAGGTGAAATGCTTGTAGAATTGTTGGAATACCATGGTTATCCAGTACAGAATGAGGTAGGTTTAGGTGAAACTGCTATATTAAGACCTGCTCTTGTATCAGGAGAAATCAGCATGTATTATGAATATACAGGAACTGTACTAATGACTGAAATGGAGCAACCTGGGATGTTTGATGCAGAGGAAGCCTATCAAGCTGTAAAAAATTGGGATATAGATACAAATAATATAGTTTGGTTGGATTATGCTCCTGGTAATAACACATATGAATTTATTGCCAGACCTGGCATAATGGAAGAATATGGGTTTGAAAAAGTCTCTGACTTTGTAGAGTACACTAATAATAATCCTGATAACGATTTGAAATTTGCTATGCTAGATGAGTGGTTTGAAAGAGAAGATGGTCTTGCTAGATTTTCTGATGTTTATGATTTAAACACAGACAATATTAATCCAATGTTTCTAGCAATGGGATTAACTTATGATGCTCTTAGAGAAAAACAGGCTGACTTTGGTATTGGTTTTTCTACAGATGGTAGAGTTGCTGCTTTTAGCTTAGAATCATTAGAAGATGACAAGAATTGCTTCCCAGTATATAATCCTGCACCAACAGTTAATGGAGATATAATGGAAGCTTATCCAGAAATTGCAGATATTATTAATGAGCTTTCGGCTCTATTAGATAATGAAACATTGATGGAGTTAAATAAGAGAGTTGATGTTGATGGTGAAGAAACATATGAAGTAGCTAAAGATTTTCTTCAGGAAAATGGATTAATCTAGTCAAAAATGTGTATTACCTGAATTAAATTACTGTAATTTGCAGATCCTTATTATTCCATTTAATAAGGATCTGTTTCTTTTTCTAAATCCTAAACTGCAGGATTTAGAACTGAACAGCTCCTGGATTAGCTCAGCTAGAAATTCACTAGTGAATTAAGTTTCGCTCTGCCCGATAGCTAACAGTTCTATAAATCCCAAACTGCAGGATTTAGAACTGAACAGCTCCTGGATTAGCTCAGCTAGAAATTCACTAGTGAATTAAGTTTCGCTCTATAGTAAAATGATAGATGTTGGGAAGAGAAAAGGTCAAGAAGGGTGTCTAGATGATTTTAATAAATGCAGTAAGAAAAGGCTTGCTTCAAGGTGTTTATGTTACGTATGATATTGCAAAAATTATTGTGCCAATCTATATTATTTTAAGTTTTCTAGAGGCTACAGGAATACTACAACAAATTGCTGTTTTAGCTGAACCTGTTATGGCATTAGTTGGGTTACCAGGGGAAATGTCTTTAGCTCTGGTATTGGGAAATGCAATAAATATCTACGCGGCTTTAGGTGTAATTGTTGCCATTGGAATAAATATGAAACAGGTGACTATTATTGCTGTAATGCTTCTATTTTCACATTCTCTACCAGTAGAATTAGGAGTGGCAAAAAAAACAGGCATACCAATTCTAGGAATAGCTATTTTGAGGATAACCATAGCATTTATTAGTGGCGTTATCTTAAATATTATCTTATAGAGGTGGCTTTATGGAATTTATATTAGAAACAGCATTGGCCGGATTATCAGGCAGTTTAAAGAGTGTATCTAAAATAGCCATGATTATAATTCCTATTATGGTCGTTATTGAAGTTCTGAAGGCATTATCTATCCTTGAAAAAATATATTTTTTAATTGAGCCCTTACTTAAACTTTTTAAACTTCCAAAGGAAGCAGCTCTTCCTTTGATGGCCGGATTGATTTTTGGGTTAACATTTGGAGCAGGGTTAATTATTCAAGCTGCTCGTGCGGGTTACTTATCTAACAAAGACCTGATTATTGTAAATGTATTTTTGGCTTTATGTCATTCTTTGCTAGAGGATACTTTTTTATTTGTAATAGTTGGCGCGAGTGCTGTTACATTAATCAGCATACGGCTTATTTCTGCTCTCATAATAACCTTTTTGCTTGCAAGGTATTTTGAAAATATTATTTGCTTTATCAAAAGAATTAAAGCTAAGAAAACTAATGGTTTGCATGAAGTGAATAAAGCGTAATAAAAGGAGCTATATGCTCCTTTTTTGCGTTATTCAAGAAAATTTTGAACTTGCATAAATTTTGTAATGATGGTCATAATATATGTAAGGTCAGATAAGGTCAAAAGGTTAAGGAAGGTCAAACCTTGACGGGAGGATATATACATGTCTAGTCTGGCAAATCAGATACAGAAGTATATAAAAGAATTATTAGCAAATAGTAATGATGGATATATTGAATTACAAAGAAGTAGGTTAGCAGCACAATTTCTATGTGTTCCTTCCCAGATAAATTATGTACTTAGAACCAGGTTTGGAGTGAAACAGGGTTACGTTGTGGAATCCCAGCAGGGTGGTGGGGGTTACTTGAGAATAATTAAGTTACCCTTAATAAAAGAACAACTACTACACTTAATTAATCAATCAATTGATACAAATGTTTCTGAACATGCAGCTTTAGAATTACTCAAAAGACTTCATGAAGAAGGACTCTTAACTAAAAGAGAAATGATTTTAATGAAAGTCCTAGTTCAACGAGAAACTTTTGGTGAAAAATTTGATAATAAAGAAGAAATAAGGGCAAAACTTATAAAAGCGATGCTCATAACATTATTGCGAAAAGAATTTCAGTAAACTCATTCAGCCAAGCTGAACATTGGGAACTCAGATGCAGACTCTACTCCACCTGATTTAGAGAGCCCACTTATAGAAGTGGGGATCTTGTAGAATATTTGGATAAATTTTTTGCGTCAGTTTAAATTATATTTTGGATGCTTTAGGCAAATTAGATAGGAGGTTTTGTAAATGTTTTGTGACGAGTGCAAAAAGAGGCCCGCTGCTGTTCATATAACAAAAATTATAAATAGTGCGAAGTCAGAAGTGAACTTATGTGAGGAATGTGCAAAAAAGTATCAACAAGAACTAGGTTTTAGTTTTGCTGATAATTTTTCCATTCATAAATTTTTAACAGGTCTTTTAGAAGCAGGCGGAAATGATGCTAGTATGGGAGAGGAATTGCAGGAAACTGTCAAATGTGAAAAATGCGGTGCTGATTATAGGCAGTTCCAGCAAAGTGGTAGATTTGGGTGTGCAAAATGCTATGACAGCTTTGGTAATAAAATCAATGTATTATTAAAAAGAGTGCATGGCAGTAATATACATGCTGGAAAGTTTCCCAAGAGGACAGGTTCTGACTTACGTATAAAGCAGGAAATTAAATCTTTGCGAAACAAACTACAAAGCCTTGTATTAGAAGAAGAGTTTGAAAAAGCCGTAGAAGTAAGAGATAAAATTAGGGATTTGGAGAAAAGTATTGAACCGAAAGGGGAAATATAATGCATAAAGAAAAATTGATTTCTTTAGAAGAAAAGTGGATCGCAGGGGAAGGTCAATACTCGGATGTTGTAGTCTCAACTCGGATAAGATTAGCTAGAAATTTAATAGATTTACCCTTTCCACATCTAATGAAACAGGAAGATATTGATATACAATTTAATATGATTGAAAAGACGATTGAAGCAATAGAACCAAAGTTAGATTTTTGGCTATTAAAAGATCTAAATAGTTTAGAAAAACGGATATTAGTTGAAAAGCATCTTATTAGCCCAGAACATGCTGATAGTGGTAAGGGTGCAGTTCTAATTAATGAAAATAGATCAATTAGCATCATGGTTATTGAAGAGGATCATCTAAGAATTCAGGCTATTTTGCCTGGATTAGATTTATTTGAAGCTTATAAAATTGCAGATCAAATAGATGACTTAATGGAAGAAAAGTTGGATATAGCTTTTAATGAAAAGTATGGTTTCCTAACATCGTGTCCAACAAATGTGGGTACTGGATTAAGAGCATCAGTAATGCTACACTTGCCCGGGTTAGTATTAACTAAACAAGCCAGTAGAATTCTATCCGCATTATCACAGGTTGGTGTTGTGGTAAGGGGCATTTATGGAGAGGGGACAGAAGCAGTAGGTAATCTTTTTCAAATTTCAAATCAAATAACCATAGGCAGAAGCGAAGATGAAATTATAAATAACCTGTATAGTGTTGTTCTAAAAATTATTGATCAAGAAAAAGCAGCTAGGGAGCTTTTAGCAAGAGAGATTGAACCTATTCTTTCTGATAAAGTTTGTAGAGCTTATGGAATATTGACTAATGCGCGGGTAATAACCTCTGAGGAAGCATTATCACTATTGTCTGATATGAAACTGGGAATTGATTTGAAAATTTTGGAGGGCATTGATCCTACCATTTTTACTAAAGCCATGGTTAGCATGCAGCCCGCATATCTTCAGTACTCCATGGGTAAGGAAATGTCACCAATGGAAAGAGATATCAATAGGTCACAAATAATTAGAGATTTGTTAAGGAGGTAATATGAAATGCTAAATAAATTCACAGAAAAAGCCCAAATGGTTTTGCGCCTTGCACATAAGGAGGCTGCTGCTATAGGTCAAAGCACATTAGATACTGAACATCTGCTATTAGGGATTCTTAAGGAGGGTAAAGGTATTGGAGCTAAAGCTCTTAGTTCTTTAGGAGTAGATCTAGAAACTGTTAGAGAAGAAACAATACAGCTTGCAGGGCAAAAAAATCCTATAACTCCCGGGAAAGAGATTCATATTGGGCCAAGGGCAAAAAAAGTAATTGAATTGGCATCGGAAGAGGCTAGAAACCTGGGTGTAAAATATATTGGGACAGAACATCTTCTTTTAGGATTACTTAAGGAAGGAGAAGGTGTAGCATCGAAAGTGCTTGCTAAATTACATGTGAATGATGAGAAGCTTACAATGCAGGTAATGAAATTGCTTGGTGGTTTTGGAGGATATTCTGGAGGGAATCAAGGATTGCAAGGCCCATTTGGGAATATTTTTAGCAATAACCAGGCTAAAAACAATGATAGCTTTAATCAGGGGAGTAACGGAACAAAAACTGCTACCTTAGATCAGTATGGAAGAGATTTAACACAGTTGGCAAAGGAAGATAAGCTAGACCCTATAATTGGACGAAGCAAGGAGATTGAAAGAATTATTCAGATTTTAAGTCGTAGAACTAAAAATAATCCCATACTAATAGGTGAACCAGGGGTTGGGAAAACGGCAATAGCTGAGGGTTTGGCACAAAAGATTACTTCTGGTGAAACTCCTGAGCTTCTAAAAGGTAAGAGAGTAATTACCCTTGATTTGTCTGGCATGGTTGCGGGGTCTAAATACAGGGGTGAGTTTGAGGAACGATTAAAAAAAGTAATGCAGGAGATACGTGATTCAGGAAATGTGATTCTGTTTATTGATGAACTACACACGTTAATTGGGGCCGGAGCTGCTGAAGGTGCCATTGATGCTGCAAATATTTTAAAACCAGCATTAGCAAGAGGTGAGCTGCAGTGTGTAGGAGCTACAACTTTAGATGAATACCAAAAGTACATCGAGAGGGATGCAGCTTTGGAAAGGAGATTTCAACCTGTTAAGGTGAATGAACCTTCCAAGGAAGAAGCTGTACTGATTCTTGTGGGCTTGCGAGATAAATATGAAGCACACCATAAAACTAAAATTACGGATGAAGCAATAGAGGCTGCTGTTAAGCTGTCAGATAGATACATTACAGAAAGGTTTCTACCAGACAAAGCAATAGATTTGATAGATGAGGCTGCTTCTAAGGTGCATTTGGCATCTTATATGGCTCCACCAGAAATGAAGGAATTTGAAAACAAGTTAGAATTTATCCAACAGGAAAAGCAAGAAGCTGTAAACGGTCAAGACTTTGAAAAAGCAGCCAACCTTAGGGATCAAGAGAAACAAATCAAAGAAAAATTGGAAGAAATGTCAACTCAATGGATTGCCAAAAAGGGTAAAGACACCATGGAGGTTACTGGTGAAGATATAGCACAAATTGTCTCGAGCTGGACTGGAGTTCCTGTAGCTAATCTTAAGCAAGAAGAAACAGACAGACTTCTTAAATTAGAGGAAATACTCCATGAAAGAGTAATAGGACAGGATGAAGCTGTAAAAGCAGTTGCCAGAGCTGTAAGGAGGGCAAGGGCGGGATTAAAAGACCCCAAGAGGCCGATTGGTTCCTTTATTTTCCTGGGGCCTACAGGGGTAGGCAAAACAGAGCTAGCTCGTGCACTAGCTGAGTCATTATTTGGAGATAAAGCTTCACTAGTAAGGCTGGATATGTCAGAGTATATGGAGAAGCACACAGTTTCAAGATTGATTGGAGCTCCTCCAGGGTATGTGGGATACGATGAAGGAGGTCAACTTACAGAGGCTGTTAGAAGAAAACCATATAGTGTTGTACTCTTAGATGAAATCGAGAAAGCACATCCTGAAGTATTTAATATATTACTTCAGGTCTTAGAAGATGGAAGATTAACTGATGCTAAAGGAAGAGTTGTAGACTTTAGAAACTCTGTATTAATCATGACTTCTAATGTGGGAGCTGATTTAATTCGTAAAGAAGCTACTATGGGGTTTGCTGTTCAGTCAGATGAGAGCAACTATGAAAAGATGAAATCAAGAATAATGGAAGACTTAAAGAGAACATTTAGACCTGAGTTTTTAAATAGAATAGATGAAACTATAGTCTTCCATTCACTAAAGATGGAGCATATTTTGCAGATAGTTGATTTGATGCTTGAGGAGCTTAATGAGAGGTTGAAAGAGAAAGGTTTTCTAGTTGAAGCATCAGAGGAAGGTAAGAAAAAGATAGCCGAAGAAGGATTTGATGAAAAGTTTGGAGCAAGGCCTCTAAGAAGAGCTATTTTGCGACTAGTAGAGGACAATTTATCTGAAGGCTTATTGGAAGGTAAATATCAACCAGGAGATAAGGTATTTATTAAAGTGGTAGACGATAAATTGGAGTTAGAAAAGATATAGACTAAAGGCACCTTAAATGAGGTGCTTTTAGTCTATCTATCAAGGATGCACTCTGTGGGCATGATTTCCAAGTTTCACTTTATTTCTACGAGGTATTTTGTTAGTCTATAAGAAAAGGAAACAGATGGGGGTTGTGGGGTGAAAAAAGTAAGGTATGTTTGTCAAGAATGCGGAAGTGTATCCCCGAGATGGATGGGAAAATGTCCTGACTGTGATAAGTGGGATAGTCTTGTTGAAGAAATGCCCCTTGCAAAAACAAATAAACAAGTGGTGTCTACAGCAGTTAAACCACTTTCATTGTCTGAGATTGCTGCTAATGAAGACGAAAGATTTCTTACCAATATCCCTGAATTAGACAGAGTGCTTGGTGGCGGGATTGTACCAGGTTCCTTGGTGTTAGTCGGTGGAGATCCTGGAATAGGTAAATCAACATTAGTATTACAAGCTTGTGGTAAAGTAGCCACCAGTTATGGGAAGGTTCTCTATATTTCCGCTGAAGAATCCGTTAGTCAAATAAAACTTAGGGCTACTAGGCTAAAAATCGAGTCAGAGACTCTGCTGATTTCTGCAGAGAATAATGTTGAAGTAGTAATAGAATTGATTCAAGAGGTTGCCCCCAGTTTGGTGGTTGTGGATTCGATTCAAACGGTATTTTTACCTGACTTTCCAAGTGCTCCTGGAAGCGTAGGTCAAGTTAGAGAATGCTCAGCCAAGCTGATGCATCTGGCAAAACAATTAAACACGCCGATTATTCTTACTGGCCACGTTACAAAAGAAGGAAGTATTGCTGGGCCGAGGGTTTTAGAGCATTTAGTTGATACTGTGCTATATTTTGAAAGCTATAAACACCATCAGTTTCGAATTCTGCGCTCAGTAAAGAATAGATTTGGATCAACAAATGAAATCGGAGTTTTTAGTATGACTGAAGTTGGCCTAGAAGAAGTCTACAACCCGTCACAGCTATTTCTATCAGAAAGACCATTAGGTAGTAGTGGTACTGCGGTAGTATGTTCTTTAGAAGGAACTAGGCCAATTTTACTAGAGATCCAAGCATTGGTCAGTTCTACACCTTACGGAAATCCGAGGAGGTTATGTACTGGAATAGAATTAAACAGAGCACTACTTATGATTGCAGTTCTAGACAAAAAAGTAGGACTTAATCTTGCTACTGAAGATGTTTATCTTAATATAGCTGGAGGAATACGTTCAAGTGAGCCATCCCTGGACCTTGGTATTTGTATTGCGATTGCTTCGGCATTTAAAAACAAGGTGGTAGATCCTAATACTCTTATATTTGGTGAAGTAGGTTTGACCGGTGAAATAAGAGGTATTGTAGACGCCCAAAAAAGGATAATAGAAGGGGAAAAATTAGGTTTTGAAAGGTGCATTTTGCCAAAAAGAAATCTCAATAATATTAACCCTGGGAAAATAGAGTTAATTGGAGTAAATAGAGTTGAAGAAGCACTTAATATAATTTTTGGTGGGTAGAATCAAAAAAGGCCCATAACAATATGAACCTTTATATGTACTAATACTATCTAAAATTAAACTTTCCCAGAGTAAGTACCTTTGAGTTTTCCTTAACTAGAATATCATCTAGATTTAATTTTAGAGTATTACAAAGAGCTGTAATATAAAACAGAAGTTTGCCAACCTCAGTCTCAATAATATCCTGACAATCAGGACATAGTTGTCCACATAAATCATTGGCAAGCATATTTTTGAGATCCAGAATATCTATTTCTTCAGGCCATTGGTGTTTTTTAGCTTCAATTTCGATACATCCGCATTGAGTAACTGCTTTAATTGTAGCACGGTTAACCTTAGCACTTGCCTCATCTGTCTTAGATAGTATATCAAGAATGCTCTTGTGTCTTATTGTGAATTGCGCAACTGTTTCTTGAAAATCTTTACATATTTCCTGATCCATTCTTTCACTCCTTTGCTAGGTTGATCCTTGCTTGAAATTGCTTCAATAGCTTTTGTATTTTAATTATACTGACAAAAGACTTGTCTTGTCAATGAAATGAAAGAATAAGATATTACCAGTTTAAAAGATGCATATTATTTGAATTCAAAGATATGTGATTAAACCCAGTATTAACTTGCATTAAATAACTGCAAAAAAAATAGCGTTAGGCTGATTGACAGGTTTTTAATGCTTATGATATAATAATTGCTATTTGACATAAATTCATCCTAACTGGTATACTTATGATATACTATGATTACCCCATGGAGGTAAACGAATGTTTAAAGTCGGCGACAAGGTTGTATATCCCATGCACGGGGCAGGAATAATAGAATCCATTGAAGAGAGAGAAGTTTTAGGAGAAATAAGAAGTTATTATATAATGAAGATTCCAATCGGCGAAATGAAGGTTATGGTTCCCATGGATAATGTTCAGGATATTGGGTTGCGTCAAGTTATAAATTCACAAGAGATGTCTGAAGTAATGGGAATTCTACAAGACCGAAATAGCACGATGAATGTTAGTTGGAATAAAAGATTTAGAGCTAACATGGATAAGATAAAAAGTGGAAATATTTTTGAAGTCGCCGAGGTCGTGCGAAATCTAGCTATTAGAGACAAAGATAAGGGTTTATCCACAGGTGAAAGAAAGATGTTAGAGAGTGCCAAACGTATTCTGGTTAGTGAACTAGTATTAGTCAATGATGTGGGTGAAGAACAAGTGGAAACTATGATACAGAAAGTGTTAGCTTAGAAGGGAACTAACTAACAGTTCCTTTTTTTATTTGTCTAAAGAAACAGATACTTCTTGCACCTATTTCCAGATATTTGTATAATAGTTGCAGTAGCTAGTTAAACTATAAGAAGGAGGTGAACTAATGTTCAAAAAAATAGCTAGAATAATTATTGCATTAATCATTGCGGCTGTGAGTTTTTCCGTAACTGTGTATGTATTAGATTTAAACTTCACAGGTGACATACCCCAGCAGGTAAAATGGGCAATAGCAGGCCTTATCACCATAGTCACAGCATTAATTGGTTTTACCATTGCACCATTAATCATCAATAGCATAATTCAATTAACAGAATGGCTTGAAGTGAAACTGCAAAAAACACCTACGTATGATATAGTTGCAGGTGTTATAGGTATTATTATTGGACTTATTATAGCCAATTTATTAGGCGTTTCATTTTCTGCGCTCCCTTTCGTTGGGGACTATATACCAATGATTACTAGTGTTGTATTTGGTTATGTAGGTTGGAGTGTAGGAACAAAGAAAAGAGATGAAATTCTTTCCGTAACAAATATTTTTAAGTTTGGGAAAGACAAGCAAGTTAAGTCAGTATCCAAAAATGATGGATATAAAATACTAGACACAAGTGTCATTATAGATGGCCGTATTTCAGACATTTGCAAAACTGGTTTTGTTGAGGGAACTCTTCTTATCCCTGGTTTTGTACTTGAAGAATTGAGACATATTGCTGATTCGTCTGATGCATTAAAAAGGAATAGGGGAAGAAGAGGCTTAGACATCCTCAATAAAATTCGCAAAGAACTGGATATTAAGGTTCAAATCTATGAGGAAGATATTGCGGATGTGGTAGAAGTGGACAGTAAACTTGTCAGACTTGCTCAGATGCTAAATGGTCAGGTGGTTACAAATGACTACAATCTAAATAAGGTTGCAGAATTGCAAGGTGTAAAGGTATTAAATATTAATGAACTTGCTAATGCAGTAAAACCAATTGTTCTACCTGGAGAAGAAATGGTAGTTCAAGTGATAAAAGACGGTAAAGAAAGTGGTCAGGGAGTAGCATATCTTGATGATGGTACTATGATAGTAGTTGAAAATGGAAGAAAATATATTAACCAAACTATACATGTTATAGTGACAAGTGTTTTACAAACGGCTGCTGGTAGAATGATTTTTGCTAAACCAAAGGGTGCCGAGAAGAATAACAATGGTACCAAGTCTTCCTGGGGAGAGGTGAAAGCAGGTGCCTTACGTAACTAGTATAGTGGTAGCAGCTGGCTTTGGTAGCCGAATGGGGACTCAGGTTAAAAAACAGTACCTAACTCTAAATAATAAACCACTACTGATATACACATTAGAAGTAATGGAAAAACAAGACAAGATTAATGGAACGGTTCTAGTGGTTCCAGCAACTGATGTCGATTTCTGCAAAGGTCTAATAAAAGAATACTCCATACAAAAAGTCTTAAATGTTGTATCAGGTGGAGATACCAGAGGGGCATCAGTATATAATGGCTTACAAGCTGTACCTAAGGATTCAGAATTTGTGGTCGTGCATGATGGTGCACGACCTTTTTTATCCCAGAAGGTTCTAGAAGAGGCCATTGAGACAGGGATTAAAAAAGGTGCTGCAATAGTTGCTGTACCCGTAAAGGATACTATAAAGCAAGCTAAGCCTGATGGGTATGTTCAAAACACACTAGAAAGAAGTTCCCTGTGGTCAGTACAGACACCTCAGGTTTTTTCTAAAAGTTTATTGGAAAAGTGCTACAATAACGCTTTTAAGGAAGGATTTCAAGGAACAGATGATGCTTCCTTGGTGGAAGCATATGGCCATCTAGTCAAGATAGTTCTGGGAGAGTATAGAAATATTAAAATTACTACCAAGGAAGATCTAGATTATGCAGAATACCTAGTAAAGCAAGGAGGTATATTATAAGTGCGTTTTGGGATAGGTTATGATGTACATAAATTAGTTGAAGGTCGAGATTTTATTCTAGGTGGAGTGAGGATTGATTATCCTAAGGGTCTAGATGGACATTCCGATGCAGATGTACTTCTCCACTCTATAATGGATGCCTTGTTAGGGGCGGTAGCCTCAAGAGATATAGGGCATCATTTTCCGGATACAGATTTAAAATACAAAGGTGCAGATAGTTTGATGCTATTAGATAAAGTGGATAAAATACTTTTAGAAGAAGGCTACAAGGTTAACAACTTGGATACAACCATTTTATGTCAGAAACCAAAGTTAGCATCCTTTATACCTAAAATGATTTATAATATTGCCAGATGTCTTGATGTACCGGAGAATTGTGTAAATGTGAAAGCCACCACAACTGAAGGGCTAGGTTTTGTGGGAAAAGAAGAAGGAATCGCAGTTATGTCCATAGCATCTGTTGTACCGATAGATGGCAGATGATATAATTATTTCTGACTTCAAAATTGTGATATTAGGTGCCCAGTTATGAGGCAGACAGACAAGTATACAAGGAGGAATTATTATGAAAGAAAAGGTCAGGGTAAGGTTTGCACCTAGTCCAACAGGACCTTTACATATTGGTGGTGCCAGATCAGTTCTCTTTAATTTCTTATTTGCAAAGGGTTTAGGGGGCACCCTTGTACTAAGGATTGAAGATACGGATTTAGAACGTTCCAGTAGGGAGTCAGAAGATAATATTAAAGGCTCGTTAAATTGGCTGGGATTAGACTGGGATGAAGGGATAGATGTTGGAGGTCCTTATGAGCCGTATAGGCAAACTGAGAGACTTAGTATCTATGATAAATATGTTAAACAGTTATTAGACTCTGGTAAGGCTTATGAATGCTATTGTTCAGAGGAAGAGTTAGAGGAACAAAGGGAATTGTGTAGACAAAATGGAGAGCTTCCTAGATATCTTAACAAATGTAGAAGTCTGACGAAAGAAGAAAGGGCAGAACTTGCAAAAAATCGTAAAAGCGTAGTCCGTTTTAGGGTACCAGAAGGTGAGGCCATTAGAATAGATGATAAGGTTAGAGGTATTGTAACTTTTGAATCGGATGGCATTGGTGACTTTATTATTGTAAAGTCTGATGGGATACCTACATATAATTTCGCAGTTGTTTTAGATGATGCCACTATGGAAATAACCCATGTTATTAGGGGTGAGGAACACCTTACAAATACACCTCGTCAAATTCTGCTATATAAAGCCCTGGGGTTACCAATACCTACATTTGCTCATGTATCTTTGATTTTGGGTAAAGACCGCTCCAAGATGAGTAAGAGAGATGGGGATACTTCAGTAGAGGAATATAGAAAGAAAGGCTATTTACCAGAAGCCCTTATAAATTTCTTAGCTTTGATGGGTTGGTCCCCTGAAGGGGAAGAGGAGATCTTTTCAATGGAACAACTTATTGAAAAATTTTCATTAGATAGGGTCTCGAAAAGCCCTGCAGTATTTGATATTGAGAAGTTAAATCATCTTAATGGTTATTATATTCGTAACACCGCTATTGACATGATTACCAAAATGGCAATACCCTACCTTCAAGAAGCTGGATATATCCATGCAGACATAGACTCAGAGAAGGAGATGTGGCTCCAAGGGGTTGTAAGTGTAGCTAGAAAATATATTGCCTATATGGCTGAGATTACAGAGCATGTGGATGTTTATTTTAATGATGAATTTAAAGTAGAGGATGATAAGGCCATCGAAGCATTAAAGGGTGAGCAAGTACCACAAGTTCTCCAGCTTTTACAGAGAAAGATTGAAAAAGGAGCACTAAATCCAGAAGGCGTAAAAGCTATGTTAAAAGAAATCTGCACAGATTTAAGCCTTGGGGGTAAAAAGGTTTTCATGCCGGTTAGGGTTGCCCTCACAGGAAAGACTAAAGGACCAGAAATGCATGATTTGATTCCCCTTTTAGGACCAGAAAGAATAGCAAATAGGATACAAAACTCCATGTCTCAAATATAATAATAAGTAGAAAATAAATAATATATTATAATAGCTAAAGTTGTTGACATGTAGTATCTAAACCCTTATAATGTGAAACAAAAAATCACTAAAGGTAATGACTAGGAGGGTAATCGGTCTATAACCTACAGAGAGGATCCCTTTTGGCTGAAAGGATCCGGTCTAAGCCGACGAATGCACCTAGAAACCTAACTGCTGAAAATGGATTTTGTCCGATGACTATCACCGCTAGCTTTTGGCGTAAGTGGGAGATAAGCGGTGCTACGTCCCTGGATAACGGTTTCTAACCTTCAAATGGAGTAAACACTCCACCTGAAGTCAAGAATCCTGTTTATAGGCAGTTGCGGTTAGCCTCGTTATTGGCTAATAAGTTGGGATGTTTTCTATCCAAACAGAGTGGAACCGCGGGAATCCTTCGCCTCTGAAATAAGCGAAGGATTTTTTTGTATAGTTGGGGACATACTTCTAGCATCTCGAAGCTGGTATGAAGCCAATGTTAGAAGAATACGGGGAGAAGCTAATTAATCTCAAAAAATGGGGGATTCTATGTTTAAGAGAGTCAGAAAAGATGTTCAGATAGTTTTTGAAAGGGATCCTGCAGCAAAAAGTGTCTTAGAAGTAATATTGAATTACCCTGGATTACATGCAGTTTTAATGCATCGGGTTAACCATTATCTATATAAAAAGAACTTTTTGGTATTGTCACGATTTCTTTCACAAATAAGTAGATTTTTTACTGGTATAGAGATTCACCCAGGTGCAAAGATTGGGGATGGACTTTTTATAGATCATGGAATGGGTGTTGTCATTGGGGAAACTACAGAAATTGGTTCTAATGTTACCCTATACCAAGGAGTAACTCTAGGAGGTACTGGCAAGGAAAAGGGTAAAAGGCATCCTACAATTGGCAATAATGTAGTTGTAAGCACAGGTGCTAAGGTCTTAGGCTCCATAACTATCGGAGACGATGTTAAGATTGGTGCAGGCTCAGTAGTTCTAAAGGATGTTCCCCCTAATTGTACAGTAGTTGGGGTTCCTGGTAAGATAGTTAAGATGGATGGCAGTAAGATTGACTGTAGTGAAATAACAACTCAACATTCTATAGATTTAAACCATGGTAAATTACCAGATCCTATCTCGGAAATGATAGACTGTCTTGAAGACCGTCTAGGTAAGCTGGAAAACCGAATAAAAGAACTGGAGGAAGGCAGTAATGATTAAATTATATAATACATTAGCAAGAAAAAAGGAAATAATGGAAACAATTACCCCTGGGAAGGTTAAAATGTATGTATGTGGACCTACCACCTATAATTATATTCACCTGGGTAACGCTAGACCTATAGTTGTTTTTGATACTATTAGGCGCTACATTGAATATAAAGGATATAATGTTATGTATATACAAAACTTTACTGACATTGATGACAAAATTATTAATAAAGCAAAGGATGAGAAAATACCTCCACTAGAGCTAGCTAAAAAGTATATTCAAGCATATTTTAAAGATGCAGATAGACTTAATGTAAGAAGGGCTGACATCCATCCCAAGGTTAGTGATCACATTGATGATATTATTCTGATGGTCCAAAAACTAATAAAAAAAGAACAAGCATATGAAGTAGAAGGAGATGTTTACTTTGATGTAAGGCATTTTAAAGACTATGGGAAACTGTCAGGCAGGAGTTTGGATGAATTAAAGGCTGGTGCTCGGATTCAGGTTGATGAACGAAAAAAAGATCCATTGGACTTTGCATTATGGAAGAAAGCGAAATCGGGAGAACTATCATGGTCAAGTCCATGGGGTGAGGGTAGACCGGGATGGCATATTGAATGTTCAGTCATGTCTCTGAAGTACCTTGGAGAGCATTTTGATATTCATGGTGGTGGACATGACTTAGTATTTCCTCATCATGAAAATGAAAGAGCCCAATCAAAGGCTTGCGACTGCGGGTTTGCCAAATATTGGTTACATAACGGCTTTATAACAGTAAATCAAGAAAAGATGTCAAAATCTCTCGGGAATTTCTTTTTAGTTAGGGAGATATTAGAGAAATTCTCTCCAGATGCAGTTAGGTTCTATTTACTGGCTACACATTACAGAAGTCCATTGGATTTTGATGATCAAAAACTTGTGGTTGCCACTAAAAGTTTAGAAAAGATTAAAAATCTTAAAACAGCTTTAACAGAACTTCTGGATAGCCCTGAAGAGCAAAAAGAAAATGAGACAAAGGAAATATTTACAATAGTTGATGATCTAGAAAGAAAATTTTCTGAAGCAATGGATGACGATTTTAATACTGCTTTAGCAATTGCAGCTTTGTTTGACTTTACTAGGGAAATGAATAGTGTTATAAATTCTGCTTCCTTTATACTCACCTCTAAAACAAAGGTCGCTCTAAGGAGAGCAGATTCAGCATTGGAACAGCTTGGAGGCACGGTTTTAGGGTTGCTATTTGATATAGAAGGAGACACAGCTGATAATTCAAATTCAAGTGATGGTCTAGTAGATGATTTAATGGAAATACTATTACAGCTTCGTTCCGATGCTCGTCAACAAAAACAGTGGGCAATTGCTGATAAAATAAGGGATTCCCTAAAGGAAAAAGGTATTGTCGTGGAGGATAGTCCCCAGGGCACCAAATGGAAATTAGTGTAAAAAAAGAGGAGTATGAAAATGGATTTAGATTTTAATATATTAACAAAGGATGCTAATCCAGATTTAATGAATCCGCTAGTATGGGCATATATTGGTGATGCTGTATATGAACTATATGTTAGAACTCATTTGGTTTCTAGAGGCCCATCAAAAGTTAATCAGTTACATCGTGAGTCAGTAAAATATGTCAAGGCATCTGCACAGGCTGATTTTCTGCGAAAAATTACTGAAGAACTTACAGAGGATGAAATAAGAATAATGAAAAGGGGTAGGAACACAAAGTCAGCCGTACCAAAGAATGCAGATGTTTCAGATTATCGATATAGTACAGGACTTGAAAGCATTCTTGGATATTTATATTTACAGAACAAAAAGGAAAGGTTAATGGAGATACTAAATATGTTAGACTTAGAGAAGGAAGCATAATTGTCTAAGCGCAAAAAAGTAAATTGAAAGAGCGAGGTAAGTTATGTGAGTATAGCTGATAATATTTTCATTGCAATGAGCAAAGATATCATTGAGAATGGTAGTTCGTCTGAAGGTCAAAACGTAAGAGCTAAATGGGAAGATGGGACCCCAGCTCATACCATTAAAAAGTTCGCGGTTGTTAATAGGTATAATCTTTCTGAAGAGTTTCCAATTTTTACATTAAGGCCGACGAATTTAAAAGCCGCAATCGATGAAATACTTTGGATATGGCAAAAAAAATCTAATAACATTAAGAATCTTAATAGCAATATTTGGGATAGCTGGACTAATAAGGATGGTACAATTGGGAAGGCATATGGTTATCAATTAGGAATAAAGCATAAATATCCTGAGGGGGAATTTGACCAAGTAGACAGGCTGCTGTACGATTTAAAGCATAATCCATATAGCAGACGAATGATTGTTAATATGTACAATCATAGTGACTTACATGAGATGAACCTTTATCCTTGTGCATATAGTATGAATTTTAATGTTACTGACAAAAAGCTAAATGCTATACTAAATCAACGTTCTCAAGATATTTTTGTTGCAAATAACTGGAATGTCACGCAGTATGCAATTTTGGTACATATCTTAGCTCAAGTAAACAACCTTGAGGTTGGCGAACTAGTTCACGTTATTGCAGATGCACACATATACGATAGACATATACCTCTAATTTCTGAACTGATTACAAGAACCCCATATCCAGCCCCAAAATTGCTGATTAATTTAGAGAAAAGAGATTTTTATGATTTTAAAGTAGAAGACTTTGTTTTAGACAACTATCAAAGTGGCCCGCAAATAAGAAATATTCCTGTGGCTATATAAAGGAGAAACCTAATGAAAGCTATTGTTGCTGTTGATTTATATTGGGGGATTGGTTACAAAGGGGAATTATTACAGTGGATTCCAGAAGATTTGAAGTTCTTCAAGGAGAAGACATTGGGAAAAGTCGTCATTATGGGAAGGGAAACATTTGAATCATTACCTGGGAAAAAGCCGTTGAAGGATAGGCTAAATGTTGTGCTTAGCAAAAATGAGAAATTTGAAAATGAAAATCTAACTATCTGCCGCTCATTGGATGAATTATTTAGCACTATTGCGAATTACCCAATAGATGATGTGTTTGTAATAGGGGGCGAATCAATTTACGCTCAATTACTACCATTTTGTTCGCAAGCCTACGTGACTAAAATTCAGAATACATATGTCGCTGATAAATACTTTATTAATTTAGATAAACTTGAGGCATGGGAAGAAGTATCTACAAGTGAAATGAAAAACTATGATCATATTCAATATAGCTTTGTTAAATATGTGAACAATAAAGTCAAGGAAAATACTAGCCCAATCTAACAATAGAGGTGTAGTAAATGAATGAGACTATTGAAGGGAAAAACTCAGTTTTAGAAGCATTAAAGGCTGGCAGAGAAGTTAATAAAATATTCATAGGTGAAAATCTTACCAAAGACAGGGTTTTAAGTACAATAATAAGTATTGCAAAAAAAAATAAGATCCCTGTTCAAAATGTTGGTAAAACAAAAATTAATGACCTAGCTGAAACTAATAACCATCAAGGCATCATAGCTATGGTAGCAGCAAAAGAGTATGCTTCCCTGGAAGAAATTATTCAGAAAAAACCATTATCTGAATCGCCTATAATATTAATGGTAGATGGGATAGAAGATCCTCACAACTTGGGAGCCATAATTAGAACTTGTGATGCAGTAGGTGTAGCGGGAGTTGTGATACCCAACAGAAGAAATGTTGGGTTGACTGGCATTGTTAGTAAGGCTAGTGCTGGTGCAGTTGAATACGTATCAGTTGCACGGGTTACAAACCTATCCCAAACTATAGATGCTTTAAAGGAAGCGGGTTTCTGGGTAGTTGGTTGTGAAGCTTCAGGTGAAAAAACTATCTATGAGGTAGATTTGAAGATGCCACTTGTTCTAGTGGTTGGCGGTGAAGGCAAGGGTATTAGTCGTCTAGTCCAGGAAAAGTGTGACTTTCTGACTAAATTACCTATGGTTGGTAATATTAGTTCTTTAAATGCGTCTGTCGCTGCATCTGTATGCTTATATGAGGCGTTGAAGCAAAGAATATAACAGCAGAGAGGTAATAAGTGGTGATTTATGTTGGTGGAGTATCTAATAGTAGATGGCTATAATGTTATAAACAACTGGCCTATCTTAATCAATCTTAAGAATGATAATTTAGAAATGGCTAGGGATAAACTGGTTGAGATGTTACAGAACTATCAGGGAACTCAGGATATAAATGTAATTGTTGTTTATGATGCCTATTTGTCAAAGGCAAAAATGAGGAATGTCTCTAGTCAAGGTAAAGTGCAGGTTGTTTATACTAAAGCAGGGGAAACAGCGGACACATTAATTGAAAGAATGATCGGAGAACTCCCAGCAAGAAGTAGTATAACAGTTGTAACCAATGATTGGAACGAGCAGAGGATTATCATGGGCAAAGGTGCTTTAAGGATGACCTCTAGGGAGTTACTATATAGGCTGGCAGCAGCAGAAGAAATAGTTAGTGAAAAAACTAAAAATAGTGATATAAATGTAAAATCAATTGAAGATCGCCTCCAGGATCAAGTTAAAAAAAAGCTAGAAGAGTGGCGCCGAAGACAACCTTAGGCAAAATAAAGTTGATTTCATGCACATTTTAATGTATAATTATGGCGGTGAGATGGACAAACTAATTAATTTGTTTGCCTCCGTAAAGTTTTAGGCAAGTTGTGTACAAGACTTGCGTATAGTTGTGATGAGGGTATTTATAAATAAATATACTTTCAAGGTATTTATCATAGAAATACCTTTTTATTTAAACTTCAGGTGGAGGCGATGCCATGAGTGTAAATGCTCAAAGCAATATTTATCATAGCTACGAAGTTTTGGTTGATGAAGACATTGTGGAAATTGCCCAGGCAGGAGACGATGCAGCTCAGGAGTATTTAATCACTAAATACAAAAATTTTGTTAGAGCTAAAGCAAGGTCGTATTTTCTAATCGGAGCAGACAGAGAAGACATTATTCAAGAAGGCATGATTGGTCTTTACAAAGCTATTAGAGATTTTCGATGCGATAAGCTCTCTTCATTCAGAGCTTTTGCTGAACTGTGCATTACCAGGCAAATTATCACAGCTATTAAAACTGCCACAAGACAGAAACACATTCCTCTTAATTCTTATGTATCCCTTAACAAGCCCATTTATGATGAAGATTCAGATAGAACATTATTAGACGTTATTTCTGGCTCAAAAATTACTGATCCAGAAGAATTAATTATTAGCCAAGAAGAATTTGGTGATATTGAAGAAAAAATGGGTGAAATATTAAGTTCTCTTGAGTGGAAGGTTTTAATGTCATATTTAGAAGGCAAATCCTATCAAGAAATAGCATTTGAATTAAAAAGACATGTTAAGTCCATCGACAATGCCCTTCAAAGGGTTAAAAGGAAGCTAGAAAGATACCTTGAGAAGAGGGAAGCATAATCCAGATATTGCCATCATATTATTGTTGACTTACTATTAACAGCGTGATATAATAAGTTTTGTCAGTCAGCGAGCAACAACAGCTGACAGCTACTTGGAGAGGTTCCCGAGTTGGCCAAAGGGGGCAGACTGTAAATCTGCTGGCTCAGCCTTCACTGGTTCGAATCCAGTCCTCTCCACCAGTCTTAATCTAATTTAATAAAAGTACTAACAACATTCGTTGCGGGGTGGAGCAGCTGGCAGCTCGTCGGGCTCATAACCCGAAGGTCGTAGGTTCAAATCCTTCCCCCGCAACCAATTTTTATTTTAAGACACTTTTAAGGACAATTTGGTGGGGATATTCCCCTAACACAGATATTGAGTATAAAGAGGGGTGTGTCCCCTTTCATTATGGGCCCACATAGCTCAGCAGGTAGAGTGTCGCCATGGTAAGGCGAAGGTCATCGGTTCAAATCCGATTGTGGGCTCCAGAAAATATAATAGTACCAATAAACCAGATCACTTTCGGTCTGGTTTTTTTGTTCTGTATGTAACTTATGAATTACGAAAAAGTTTTTATGAGTCTAGTTTTCTAGGGTTCCGCAGTTTATAGCTGGCTGGTCCGAGAGAATTAGATATAAAAGTTAAAGCCTGAAATCCCTCAAGCTATGATATCAGAAGAGAATTCCTTACTTCTGGGGATTGCTGGATTATATTGGGGAATTAGCATGTGTTGTATGCTAATTGGAATTTGGAGTTTAGGCAAAAAAGATAAAAGTTAAGACACCTCATTCTTAAATTGTGAAAGAAGTAGATTGATGACTACTTTGTACCAGATCATGGGCAGGAGTTGCCTCTTTTGGAACATGAATTAATCCTATAATAAGGAGTTGGTGAACATTTGATAGTATAACAATAGTGATTATAATCGTTGTATAATATAATAGGTCAACTTGAAGATTAGTCTGCTTTTTAAACAAGGAGAACTAGTAATGATAAAACAATTTACTATATCTAAAATAGATAATGTAATGAAAATTTGGCTTGAAGAGAATATAAAAGCTCATGATTATATATCCGAAAATTATTGGATGGAAAATTATGATTCTGTAAAAAGACTATTGCCACAATCTGAAGTTCTTATTTATGAAGAGGGTAATGAAATAAAAGGATTTATAGGCATTGTGGACAAATCATATATTGCAGGACTATTTGTGTTAAGCCAGTATCATTCTAATGGAATAGGAAGTAAATTGGTTGAAAAATGTAAGCAAAATTATCCCCTTTTAAGATTAGATGTTTATGCTAAAAACTTGAAAGCGATAAAGTTTTATAAAAAGCATGGATTTATAATAGAAAAAGAAAAAGAAAATGAAGATACTAGGGAAACGGAGTATTCAATGGTATGGAAATGGTAAGGAAAAAATAATAAAAGAAAAATAGGTGATTTAACTGCTAAGTTAGCAGTTTTTTAATACTTATTTAACAAAAATTATTAGAAAAGGAGTAGTTAAACATGAAAGACTTTCAAACGTTTTTAGATAGTATTGATGATCCAGATAAAAGAGAGCGAATGGATGATATCTTAAATTATGTTAAAGAGAAGTTTCCTCAATTGAAAGAAGAGATAAAATGGAATGAGCCAATGTTCAGTAACCATGGAACTTTTATCATAGGTTTTAGTATTGCTAAAGGGCATATAGCTGTGGCTCCTGAGCCAGTAGTCATTAGTCTCTTTGAAAAAGAGATTGAGGAGGCAGGATATTCCCATACGCAAGGGTTATTTAGAATCAAATGGACGGATAAAGTGGATTTTGATTTGCTGTATAAAATAGTAGCTTATAATATTGAGGATAAAAAAGATATGACTAAATTTTGGAGAAAGTAAAAATTGAATGCAATTTATAATGTCAACCTTACCGTATTTATACATAAGTGTAGCTGCCGTATTTCTTAACTTGTGGGCAGAAATCTCTGCTGGATCCAATTCAGATGCACTAACATACTTCTTGATAATGTCTTGTATGGCCCTTGTAGTAATACGATTATTGTTTCTAGAAATAAAAAGAGCCTTGGTTTCTCGATTTTGATATTCTTTTATGGTATTATCAGCACGGCCTTTAATAACAACCAAGTAGTTTACCAGGTTATGCTACCGAAAAAGTTTACCACTTTAGAGTTTAATATAGGGAAACCCTGTAAAGGCATGTCCATGTGTAGCATCATCTACTTATTGAGAAGCGTAAGCTACTATCCTTGAATTATTAGCGATTCGACAAAATATGTCATCCTTTTACAAGAAAATTGGTTTATAATTATAAAATGTATATAAAAGTGTGGATAGTACGAAGGTTAGTAAAATAATTATGAGTAAATGAATGATTAATCCAAATGCGATTAAGGTCTGGAAAGACAGGAAATATCGAATTTAGTGGTACTTATATTAAATCAATACAGTACAGTTGAAAAAGGCAAAACTATTGAAAGATAGTGACTGCAAAGCTATGGGTCTAAAACTGTTAAGTGCAGCTATGATCGCCAGGCTACCAACCATTATTTTGTTTAAATATGAAAACATAGGGTTGGATATGTTGCCAGCTCTATGTTTTTATTATTAAGAGTAGTGATTCAGATTAGATTTGTAAAGTTAGTTATTAGAGGCTAGTTCTATATAGCAGCATAGGGCAGGGTGCCCATTTAAATATAATTTAACTTAGAATAATTCCGAAAGGGTGATTAAAAAGTGGCTAAAATAGAGGTGCATCTTAGTGAAGAAGAAAAAAGGCTTTTATACTATACGTTTCGAGAAAATAATATGGAAACAAAATCTCGAAAACAAGGGTTCATTAAGTGTTTTAAAAAGATACTACTCTTAAAGTAGTAATGCTTTAGAAATTATACTCAAATTAAAGATAGGGGAAAAATTGTATGTTATTTCTATCACGTTCAGTAAATATGCTTGTTTATTCAGCTTATCAACCCATTTATTCCTTAGATAATATGAAAATTATGGGGTATGAAGCTTTGATTAGATCTCATACAGGTCTCTCACCAGGAGAACTATTTACTACAGCAGAAAAAGAAGGGAAAACAGTAGAATTCGATATTAAATGCATAAATAGCTCAATCTCAAATATAGCAAGAATTAGTGGTATACTCTTTATGAATATTAGGCCTTCGACATTAATACTATTATTCAAAAACCACACAAATTGGTTTAAGAGGAATATACCAAAAGATAAGGTAGTTCTAGAGATAACGGAAGTAGAGGAGATTGTAGACATGGAATGCTTCCTTAAAATTTTGAAGGAACTACGAAAATGGGGCTACAGGTATTCAATTGATGATATTGCTACTGGCTATAATAGGATTCATTTGGTAATCAATTCCACGCCAGATTTTATTAAATTAGATGGCCCAATAGTTAGAGGCTGCGATCAGAGTACAACTAAACGTTCTGTAATTAGACACCTTGTAGCAATTGGTAAAGATATAGGAAGTACAGTAATTGCTGAAAACATTGAAAACAGCAGAGAACTTCAAACAGTTCAAGATTTAGAAGTGTCATATGCACAAGGATTTTATTTAGGCAAACCAACCATTGATCTAGATAAAATGTTTTAATATACAATTATTTTGTTTAAACAATTAGTGTTTAAAGTCTACTAAGACTGATATATTAATAATCAGTCTTTTTTGTACCCTATTTAAGTTCAGATTTTATCTTTCTAGTGAGTATACCATGGATAAAAATATATGCAAAAAACATAAATAAAGGTTATGAACTCTTATTCTTGAAGAACTCTTTAAAATTGCAAATGGGCAACAGATTACTACTATCACAGGATTGATATCAGGAGTTGACTGGGATCATATTAATAGACTAAAACATTTTGTGAAAAATTGGCTTTAAAGTTGAATTAGACTACAAAAAGAAAAAAGGAAATATATAATGTGAGAGAAGAAAGTCATAATCTCCAGTACGGATGCTTTCTATTATTTATTCATATAATATTAAACTTCCTTAAAAATGAACTACTCAATAATGACAGCGGTCTTTGGTGGAGGGTATGTTACAGAAAAATAGAGGATAATGTAATAAATAAAGAGAAGATTATAACTTCTGCCAAGTCTAACTAAGCTATAGACTACCGTTTCTAACAACATTAGTTCTATTTATTAATGCAGGCGGATAAGCATAAATCCTATGGGGGACAATCTTATGTTCAACACTTTAATTGCCCTACAAATGCTATTTGTTAATATTTATACCTCATATATGTGTTCGAAAAAGAAATACTCACCCTTGGTTACGTGGACAGTTTTTGTTATTTTCACGTTCATTTTTATTGCTTTTATGCGTCCTATACAAAATATAATACCTAACCCTGGACTTGGAAGCGGTTTGTTTATGATAACCGGCTTTTTATATATAATCCCTTTAAAATATTTATATGATCAGTCTATAAAATATACGATCTTAATTATGTGTTCATCTTGGATCTATACAATGCTTACCTTTTCCTTATCTGTTCGTGTAGGATATTTTTTGCAACTGGACTGGATGAGCTTATCTGTATTTCTTACTCAGACTATTATCTATATAATTACTCTCCCCTATTTTCTCAAATCTGTAAGGGAAAAACTCACTTATATTCTTAAAAATCTGGATAATAAAACAATAGATACTATTTTAGGTCTAAGTTTATTATGGTTTTTTCTTATTATATTAATCAATTATACCTTTGTAGCAGGCACTTCTTTCGCATTGGAATTATTAATAATCCTTTTCTTAGTATGCAATGTTACCTTATCCTATAAACTATTTTTTTCGCTAATATCTGTCAATGAGACAGCAAAAATACTGAGAGAAAGAGTAAAGATTGACACACTTACTAAATTAAGAAACCGTGAAGGATTGTATGAGGATACTCTTAACAAAATAGATAATAGTATTTCTTTTGCTATTATCTTTATTGACCTGGACGACTTTAAGAGTATTAATGATAGTTTCGGGCATGTAGTAGGAGATTGCTATATTATTGAGTTTGTAAATACAATAAAGAGAACATTTAAGATAGATAATTTTTATAGGATGTCGGGTGATGAATTTATTATTATATATGAGGGTAATGAGCTTGCTTCCTTTTGCTGTAAAATAGAAGAATTGGAATTTGTGGAAAAGAAATCCGGCGTAGCATTTCGTGGTTTGAGCTTGGGATATTCTTTATTTCCGTCAGATGGAAACAATCTAAGCGACTTGCTCCATGTTGCAGATATAAATATGTATCAAAAAAAGAAAGAAAAACACTATCACAGGTTTCCATCTCGTTGAAAAGATTTAATTTATATCTTATATTGTAAGCGATTTATCAGGGGTCATTAGCTCTGGGAGAACACTAAAAGTTGTGTCAAGCTTCTTAAATTAAACTATATATATTCTAATATCTAATATCTAATACCTAATTTCTTAACCTGTCTCATTTATATTTAATGGAGTCTGTTTTGATATGCAAAGAGTTATTATTGCATCTCAAATAACGATAAAAGTTATAGATTATCTCCGATTGTACCCATATGTTAATTTAACAGTCAAAACACCTTAGAATAACAGGGTGTTTTAATTATGGTTGATGTGACTTTCTCAGATTTTATCCCTCCCATAAAATATTTAATGTTAGGTGGTAAACTAATTCAATAGCGAAATGGGTTCAAGTGGTATACTTTTACAATATCATTTACAAATGGTGTAAGTTGTTCTTAAAAATAAACCGGTGCTCTGTTCCTTTATATATTTAACTAACCAACATAAATATCTAATTCAGGTAAGATTTTGTGTATTACCCTAAACTTATGCTCTGCTGCAGCCCGCATGAATTTAACCCAATCAGAGTTATTAAATCCTTCTATTCTTTTGAACACATACGAATTCAATACTTTGCTTCCAATTATATTCCTCAAGCCACTCTGCTTTTTAGCTTCAACTGCCTCATAAAACCATTCCCTGGGATCGTAATTAAGGGTCCTATCAATTTCATTAAAATCCTCAAAACCAAAATAATTATTATTAATTGTCTGGAGCCATTTCTTATGCCTATTACCTAAACTATCTCTATTCTTAAGTAGAGCAACTATTTGGTGTTCATACTCCTTTAAGCCCTTTTTGTACAGAAGCTGAAAGGCAACAACGTCAATGCAGTAATAGAGAAACTTAACCCCATAATTAGAGGTATAGGTAACTACTGGTCGCCATCTGTCGCAAAACGGACGTATTCACATATTGACCACCACGTCTGGAAGAGCACATTTAAGTTCCTAAAGTATCTGCATCCAACTAAAAGTAAGACCTGGATAATAGGTAGGTACTATAAACCAGACATAACAGGACAAAGCAAAGATAGGTGGATATTGACGGACCCAAAAGAGCATAAACAACTGACTAAAATGTCATGGATACCGATAATCAGGCATGTTCTAATTAAATTCAGAGCAACGCCATACGATGCATGCCTTAAAGAATATTTTGAACGTAGGGATGAAAAGGAATTTGATAGAAACTGCATTAAAAGCAAGCAGAAACTGGCTAAAATGCAGAAATATAAATGCCCTATATGCAAAATGAGTATTGTAGATTTTAGTGAAAGGCTGGTAGTACAAGAGAAAATACCAGTTATACACGGCGGAACAAGGAAATATAATAATTTACAATTGGTACATGGATATTGTAACAGACAATATTATAAAATGTTTCCGCTAAAAGGTGAGCCTCCAACTAGCCAGCAAAAACTAGAAGGGTATAAAACCTTAAGACAGCTAAGACTGGCAGAAGTATCATAAAGATAAACGGATAAATGAGAGCTTGAGCTGTATGTCTTGAAAGGGACACGTACAGTTCTTAGGCGAGAAGGAGGGAGTAATCCCTCCGACTTAGCCGACAGCTGGTGAACCCCATAATTGTCCATAACGGCAACTTAAATCCTAATGAGAAGGGATCTTTCATTAGGTGGTTGGGACAATCTACTACATTTGATACCATTAATTAAGCGGTTAAAAAGGTTACAGATCAGATTGTAAAAGAGAATTTCTGGAAAGTAGATGTAAGGCATTAAAGATAGATGCAATAAAGTTAGTTAAGCATGGCATTAGCTAGAATAATTAATTATATAGTAGATACTTGCTCGACCAAATTTTTGCCTGCGCCAAGAAAGCTTTTGTTGCTGGAGAAGATAATTTAAAAGAGCTAACCGCCAAACCAATATTTCTCTGCAATAGTGTCTTTAACTTAACAGAAACTATTCCAGGTGGCTTAAAGCTTAAACTTGGAACAATAGATATTCCCATGCCAGCATTAACTAAAGCTATAATAGTAGCGGTATGTTCTATTTTAAATTGTATGTTTGGTCTAACCTTATATTTAGAAAATAAGGGTTCTATATAAAACTCACATCCAGCTAACGGCATTATAAACGGTTCGTTAGCTATATCAATTAACTCAATAGTGTCTCTATCCTCTAAAGGATGGCCTTGAGGAAGTATAACTACATATTCGTCACTTATAACCGATACTATATCAAAACTTTTATTTGGCAAAATAACAAAGCCAATGTCCACTACTCCTGAAGAAATCCATTCTGTTATATCATCATATCCCCCTTCAAATAGTTCCACTTCAATTTTGGGATAAATACTTTTAAACTGTTTTACCATCCCTGGAAACAATTCAGTAGAAGCTGTTAGAAAACTCCCAACTCTAATCTTACCAATTTCATGGCCGATTATTTTAGCAGCCTTGTACTCTATTTGCCGTGTGTGGTTAAGTACCGCACGAATGTTGATTATTAATTGTTCACCAGCATAAGTCAATGTAACTCCTGTCCTACTTCTGTGCAGTAAGGATATTTCTAACTCCTCTTCTAGGCTTGCAATAGCGTGACTTACAGCCGATTGAGATAGACTTAACACTTCTCCAGCTTTTGTAAAGCTACCAGTTTCAACTACAGTTTTTAGGATTTCCAATTGTAAAAGAGTCAATAAAAAAGCCTCCTTTCCACTATGCATGAAATATTATTCATGTATATAATAATAACTATTCATTGGACTAATGTATAGTTAAAATATATCATTAAAACAAATTTATTCTACAAGAAGGGAGTTTTAAATCATGACAAACTATATTGAATTAGCCCAGGAAATGGGAGCTACTCATGCAATAATTGTAACTAGTAAAGACCTGGTATTTGACCCTAGAACATATCTAAAGTGTATGAGTTGCTCTGAATTTGGGACTTGGCGGTGCCCTCCTAATCAACCTAAATATAAAGAGGCAAAAATAATGTTAAAAAAGTACTCGGAAATTTTGTTGATTCATGGGCATAACAAGTACTTAATTAATAAGATAGCTAGATATATAGAAAAAATAGCCTTCCTTGAAGACAATTATTTTGCCTATGCTCTATGTGGATGTTATCATTGCAAACAATGCAAACGTTCTGAAGAAAGTCCATGTGTCAATCCAGACTATAGGAGACCTTATTGCTATTCCTTTGGAATTGATACCTTCCAGACAGTAAGGAACTTAAATCTTCCTATTCAAGTTCTTAAATCTAAAGATGAAACACAAAATTGGTATGCCTTCGTCTTGATTAATTAAACATGGGTTTTATATAATCAATACTAACCTAGCTTTAATAGATTTTGTCGACCAAGTATCTTACTCCACGAAGTAAACATGTAAAATTCTATTTTTAAGGGGTGTGATACGCACTCCTTTTTATTTTGTGTTTAAACATATTCCCATAAAGTAGCAGGAATTGAAATTCTTGTGGAGAAAATGTCTAAATATGGGTTGTGATATGTCTATAATGGGAACTTGGTAAAAGTCAATTTAGCACAATTATAGTGGGTCTAGATGTCCATCGAAAGCTTGCAATAATAATCCTCAAAGAAAGAGGATTATTTTCATGTTAGACTGTAACAAAAGGGTTTCTTTTGGTACTAATAGGTAGAAGGCATATTAATCTAAGATGTACAAATAAAAAACTAATGCTTCTAGTAATTAGCCCCACAACCCTACTAACTGGATCATATAAGTAAGCGGGTACCTCATTAAAAGGGGCAAATTAAATAAAAGAATGGAGAAAATTATGAAAAAACAAACGGTGATCGGCATAATGGTTGTTTTAATAATCCTTAATGTGTTTTTGATTGTGGCACTAATTAATTCAAATGAGAGTAAAGAATATCAACAGTTGATAGATGACTACGAAAGCCTTACCCAGGATCATAAAGCATTAACAGAAAAAGCAAATGGAATAGTTCAGGAAGACAATTCATTTATACAAGGCTACGGTGGCATGAAATATCCTGTAACAAGCGGATTACGAAATTACATAGGAGAAGAACCCTTAAGGGTATATCCAAGTTCCAAAGCTCCTTATATATATGAGGATTATGGTCAATATGTTTATGAGGATGATAAACCGAACCTTATTGTTGAACTGATTAATGAGGTCCAAACTGAAAAAGAAACCTGGTGCCTTGTTCTCGATAGTAGAGGTATAAGTGGATATGCACATCGTTCCGATCTTATAACAATCGATGAAGAAGAAAATTCATATGATTATGGGAGTGGTATTGAAACCTTAGGTGGCTTTACAGTAGGCGAGCGGATAGAAACCCTCATTGGTATGCTTGATCGAGATTATTATCTTATTTATGAAAACGGTAGAATTTATGAATTCCCAGATAAAGCATCTAAGGATATTAGTGTTGACCCAATTAAAGTACCTTTCTCTGATATTCGTAGTCTAGATGCTTTTGTCAGAGATACTAACCGTATCAGTCTTTTGAGAACAGATTCTCCTGAATTCCCATTAAAAGACGGATATAAGGTTGGTGATAATGCAATTGAGGTATTAGATTTTTATGCGTCTAAATATGATTATTTAGACGATTCATCGCATTATTGGTATTCGGATTATACATTTATTCTGGAAGACGGTCATATGATGGAATTTTTTATTGATACGGAAGAACTAAATCAAAGTAGCGTTATTAGATCCATATGGATAGATTAGTAATTGATTAATATTTCAAACTGATTACATTTTAAGGGGTGCAGTTCAATCTGCACTCTTTTTCAAATGCTTTACAGCCCTATTCCCTAATGTTGCAGGAAATGTAAAATTTATGGAGAAGATGTTCAAATATAACAGTAGTAATAGTGTCTATAATGCGAAGCTGGTGCACAATACTCCTGTGCCATAACGATATTTTAAATCCCAAAGAAATAGGGATTTTTTTATTTTCAAGTGTAACAAAACAGCCCATTATGGTACTAATAAGTAGTAGTATTTTAATATGTACAGTAAAGTGTGTATGGTTGCTTATTATGATGGCACATGATTTTTTGAGAGAGGAGGGAGCTAATATCAAGCTTAATAGGGTTGTTTATGCTTTTTTACTACTAGGTGTAGCCATCTCAAGCTATCTATTTTACCAATATGAAAATAATAGTATTGAAGAAGCTATATCTTATACAGTTATTGTAGGTACGGCAATGACTGGCTATTTGATAGCGATAATAAGACCTGACTTCTTTATTAGCCTATTTAGAAATAAAACTGTAACATCTGTAGAAGCATGGTGGCTCATAAGAATACCTGGTGTGGTTATATTCATCTGGGGAATTTATTGGATATATATGAAATGGCAGATGTTTATAAGGCTTAACGTATAATTTTCTAAAGAGTGTATAGATGGTAATTATAAAGCGTATTAGATGGTAACGGCGAAACAAGTTACAAATTGAATTACAGCATATAGGTAGATTATGGTGTAAAGAAAGAGTAGTATACTAAGTATAAAAGAAGGGAGATAAGAATGAATAAAAAGAATACAATAATAATTATTTTGCTAAGTATCATTATTTTAGTTTTAATAGGGTGTGTGTCATCTAATAAACAAATAGATAATACATCTCTAGATATAGCTGATTTTTATGGAGAATACACATTTGATGAAGTAGTATATATGCGCAAATCTTCTGCAATAAGTGAAGAACAATATCAAAATGACTTAAAAGCAGTAACAGAAACTTTTACAGATGTAGAGTTTTCAATAGGAGAGAGTTATTTCTATGAAAGTTCAAAAACATTTGGAGAAAATCCATCAGAAGGTTTTGAATTTACCACCATAAAGGAATACGGTGATAAATATTATGATGACTTAGTTAGAAAAGATATTGAAAATTTTCAGGGTCTGGGTTCTATATTTGACTATGATGATATTAAAAAAGAATTAGATGTTAACGAAATCAAGCATTATATTATGTATGTAGAAGATGGGATTTTATCAAATCCTTCGTTTTATATAACAAAAGACAATATTTTTGTTGCCATGGAAACTATATCCTTTGGAGAAACAGATGATGCTTTAAAGGGATATACCCATTATTTATTGAAACTTAAAGAAAATTAATAATGGCTTCTGTGATGAAATATAATCTTTAAAATTAAACAATTTAATGAAAGGAAATTATATAGTTTTAAGTTATATCGAAGATATTTAGAGTGTTAGTTGAACATAATTTATACTATGCGTCACAAAGTAAAATCAAATCATTATTTTTTGTGGAGTGCATATCCTTAGGCACTCCTTTTAACTTATTTCCATAATGTAGCAG